>NZ_VHLB01000200.1:0-1450 GCF_006547365.1 Myxococcus sp. AB056
GCTCGGATTCAAGCGGTCGTCGCAACGCCGTTTGGTTGAAGTAAGTATAGATAAGGGTTGAGAGCCTCGGCAGGTGTTTTCCAGCCAAGCGTCTTGCGTGGCCGGCTGTTGAGGGCAAGGGCGACAGTGGCCAGCTCCGCACGAGAGTAACGGGACAGGTCCGTCCCTTTCGGGAAGTACTGACGGAGCAGTCCGTTGGTGTTCTCGTTCGTGCCTCGCTGCCATGGACTGTGCGCGTCACAGAAGTAGATGGCCAAGCCCGTGTCGGCGCGAAGGAGGGCATGCTGCGCCATCTCGGCCCCTTGGTCCCACGTGAGCGTCCGGCGCATCCGCTCCGGCAACGTTGTGAGCGAGGAGGTGATGGCACCTCGGACCGCTTCGGAACCATGTCCTGCCAAAACAGGGCCGTTTTTGACGCGAGGTTGGCCGTGGGCGCCCATGCGTGGCAGATGCAGCAGCAGCGTAAACCGTGTGGTGCGCTCGACCAGCGTGCCTATTGCGGAGCTGCCCAGCCCCAAGATGAGATCGCCTTCCCAGTGTCCAGGAACTCGGCGGTTGGTGACTTCGGGTGGACGCTGGCTGAGCCTGCATTCGGCGCCGACAAATGTCTTGCCGTGCGTACGGGTCCGCGCCCTCGGCACACGCAGTGCCCGCCCAGTTCGCAGGCAGCTGACCAGTTCGCGTCGCAGTGCGCCGCGGTCTTGTACGTAGAGAGCCTGGTAGATAGCCTCGTGGGATACCCTCATCGACGCATCCTCGGGGAAGTCCACTCGAAGCCTGTTGGCAATCTGCTCTGGACTCCAGGCGGTCGCCCAACGTCGGTCTTTTCGTGGCCCGTGGCGCCGCCCCTTCCATCGCACTTCTGGGCCGGGCACTGACGTCCCGTCAGTAGCGGTAAGTACCCCGGCCAGTCGCTCCTGCACGTACCTTCGCAGCTCGCCGTTCGCGGCTAGCTTCGCGACCTTTGGACGTCGCGCACGTCGGTCCGCATGCCACTGGGCGGTCGTAGCGCGATACTCCAGGGCACCGCCACGGGTTGCCGCATTACGACGCAACTCCCTCGAGATGGTCGCGGGTGAACGAAGGAGCCGGCGAGCTATCGCGCGAACCCCAACGTGCTGGGCGTGCAGAATCGCGACTTCTTCTCGCTCGGCAAACGACAGGTACCGCCCCGACAGCGGGGCCAGACTGCTCGACGGCATGCCTCCACTCTCTCGGAACCACCTGCATCCCACCACCGGAGATACGCCGGCCACCCTTCCAGCATCTTCGCTCGAAAGTCCGCGGGCGATTGCCTCCCAGAATCGTTGTCGGTGCTCACGCCTTCCCACCGGCGGACGCCCAGGCGACGACATAGGCGGGCGTCCAGCACGGTCAGCCCGTCGACTCTTGTTGTTCCCCATCGCAACTCCTCAACGTCGAGTGTTGCGACGACCCGTTGAATCCACCC
>NZ_VHLB01000201.1:0-1178 GCF_006547365.1 Myxococcus sp. AB056
AAGTTCGAGCGTAACAAGCCCCACGTGAACATCGGCACGATCGGACACGTGGACCACGGCAAGACGTCGCTGACGGCCGCCATCACCAAGGTGCTGGCGAAGACGGGCGGCGCCACGTTCCTGGCGTACGACCTGATTGACAAGGCGCCGGAGGAGCGTGAGCGCGGCATCACGATTTCCACGTCGCACGTGGAGTACCAGACGACGAACCGGCACTACGCCCACGTCGACTGTCCGGGCCACGCCGACTACGTGAAGAACATGATCACGGGCGCGGCGCAGATGGACGGCGCCATCCTGGTGGTGTCGGCGGCGGACGGCCCGATGCCGCAGACGCGTGAGCACATCCTGCTGGCGCGCCAGGTCGGCGTTCCGTACATCGTGGTCTTCCTGAACAAGGTGGACATGCTGGACGACCCCGAGCTGCGCGAGCTCGTGGAGATGGAAGTCCGCGACCTGCTGAAGAAGTACGAGTTCCCTGGCGACGACATCCCCATCGTCCCGGGCTCGGCGCTCAAGGCGCTGGAGGGTGACACCAGCGACATCGGCGAGCCGGCCATCCTGAAGCTGATGGAGGCGGTAGACAGCTACATTCCGACGCCGCAGCGCGCGACGGACAAGCCCTTCCTGATGCCGGTGGAGGACGTGTTCTCCATCTCCGGCCGCGGCACGGTGGCCACGGGCCGCGTCGAGCGCGGTATCATCAAGGTCGGCGAGGAAGTGGAAGTCGTCGGTCTGCGCCCGACGCAGAAGACGGTCGTCACGGGCGTGGAGATGTTCCGCAAGCTGCTGGACCAGGGCATGGCGGGCGACAACATCGGCGCGCTGGTGCGCGGCCTGAAGCGCGAGGACATGGAGCGCGGCCAGGTGCTGGCCAAGCCGGGCAGCATCACCCCGCACACCAAGTTCAAGGCGCAGATCTACGTGCTGTCGAAGGAGGAGGGTGGTCGTCACACCCCGTTCTTCAAGGGCTACCGCCCGCAGTTCTACTTCCGCACCACGGACGTGACGGGCTCGGTGAAGCTGCCGGAGAACGTCGAAATGGTGATGCCGGGCGACAACATCGCCATCGAGGTGGAGCTCATCACCCCTGTGGCCATGGAGAAGGAGCTGCGCTTCGCTGTTCGCGAGGGTGGCCGCACCGTGGGCGCCGGCGTCGTGGCGGAAATCATCGAGTA
>NZ_VHLB01000202.1:0-1121 GCF_006547365.1 Myxococcus sp. AB056
CTAATGAGCTTCAGCTTGTCGAGTTAAGAGGTAGGCCGGCGTGAGCGAAGTAGGCGCGGAGGGTGGCAGGGCGGTGCTGGAGCCGCCGAAACTCCCTGCGCGCCTGTCGACGCAATTCCTCAATGCTTCCAGGCAGAGTGTTGAGCAGGGCCTTCTTGACGCTCGCATTGCACTGCTCTTCGGGATTGAGGTCCGGGGTGTAGGCGGGCAGGAAGTACACGCGGAAGTCCCGTGGGTATCGCGTCAAAAAGCGTTGCACATTCGCTGCGCGATGAGCCTGCAGCCTGTCCCACACCAGCCACACAGGTCGGCCGCCCAGGCGCTGATGCAGGTAACGCAGGAAGGCAATGACGTCGGAGCCATGGACGCTACCCTCGATATGCCGGGCGAACAGGCGTGGACGCTCACCTGGGCGAAGCGGTGCCGTCAGGGCAACCATGCTCGTCACTTCCCTCCGGTATCTCTCCACCCGGCGCAGCACAGGGGCATGAGCCACCGGTGCCCATGTGCTGCCTACACGGGCCCGAAACGAGTGACCCGTTTCGTCCAGGAGGGCAAGCACTGCCCCGCTTCGACGAGCCCCCTTTTGATGAGCGGCCAATCGCGCCGGAGCCACGCTTGAACGAGCGCATCATCCCGCTCACGAGCCTGGGTGGTCGGCCGCTGCGGGCTGAAGCCCAGGCGGCGCAACGGGCCGCCCAGGTAATTCGGGTGGTAGCGCACGCCGTAGCGACGTTGGATGACATTCGCGACACGCCGCAGCGTCCAGCGCTCGGTGGGAAAGCCTGCTACGAGTGCGCCCGCGCGCAGGGTGCTTGCTACCTGCTGCCATTGCGTGGGCGTCAATCGCGAGCGTCGCCCTGGGTGTCGGCGTGCACGCAGCGCACGCAGACCGCCCGAACGCAGCCGTGCGGCCCATTTGCTCACCGCCGCCTCGGACACCCCGAACTCGCGCGCGACGCGCACCTGCGGAACGCCGCGACGCAGCAGACGTGCTGCCTCAAGGCGCCGCTCCTGCTGCTGCTCGGCGGAGAGCCGGCGAGGCTGCCAAGCCATGGGAAGTGCACCTCCTCACGAACTCAACAGCATCGCTCTTAACCTCACTCCCTGAAGCTCATTAG
>NZ_VHLB01000203.1:0-974 GCF_006547365.1 Myxococcus sp. AB056
TGAAGTTGCCCCGGTTTCGTGGAGTTCCACCCGCTGTGCGAAAAGGGTCCCACGATGCCGAAGTCACGTCCCCCATACCCGCCGGAGTTCCGTGAGCGGGTCGTCGAGCTGTTGAAAGCCGGCCGCTCCGGAAAAAGCCTCGCACGAGAGTTCGGCTGCACCGAGCAGAGCATCCGCAACTGGAAGAAGCAGTTGGAGGGTAGTGGCCGTAGCGCTCCCAGCAGCAACGGCGAGAGCAGGCCAGCTCCGAGGGCGAGCAGTGCCGCCTCGGACGAGCGCGCCGAACTCGAGCGGCTGCGGCGCGAGGTGCGGGTGCTGCGTGAGGAGCGTGACATCCTAAAAAAAGCTGCGGCCTGGTTCGCGCAGGAATCCGTGGCGACGCCCAAGCGGCGTACCGACTCGTGAAGGCGAACCAGGCCGTCCACAGCATCACGACGCTCTGTCGTGTCCTGGAGGTGTCCGAGAGCGGCTACCACGTGTGGCGGACGCGCCTGCCCTCGAAGCGCGCGGTCGCGGACGCGGGCCTCAGCAAGCGCATTCGCGCCATCCACACGATGAGCGACGGCACCTACGGCGTGCCGCGCATCCACGCCGAACTCGCGGCAGAGGGCGTGCACATCGGCCGCAAGCGTGTCGCCCGTCTCATGCGGGCAGCGCACCTTGAGGGCGTCAGCCGCCGCAGGTGGTGCGTCACCACGACGCGCGACGAGCGCGCACGCCCTGCGCCCGACCTGGTCGACCGCAACTTCGCGGCCCCTGGACCCGACCACCTCTGGGTGGCTGACATCACGTACATTCCGACGCACGCCGGTTTCCTCTACCTCGCCGTCGTGCTTGACGCATGGAGCCGTAAAGTCGTCGGCTGGGCCATGGCTGGCCACCTCAAGACGGAGCTCGTCGTGCAGGCACTCGACATGGCTGTGGGGCAGCGTCAGCCCCAAAGCGTCGTGCACCACAGCGACCAAGGGACGCAG
>NZ_VHLB01000204.1:0-903 GCF_006547365.1 Myxococcus sp. AB056
GGGCGGGGCAGGGACCTTGAGTGAGCACCGGGACGCGGGTGGTGCTTGTTTCGCGCACGCGGGTGGGCAGACTTGCGCGCATGGGTGACGTGAAAGAGTTCCACCAGCGGTGGTGCATCGCGGACGGCCATGCGGATTCCCTCATGTGGAACCGCGACCTGTGTGAACGCTCTGAAGAGGGCCATGTGGACTTCCCCCGCCTGCGAGAGGCGGGGGTGAAGCTCCAGTGCTTCACCATCGTCACCCGGGGCTTCCCCTTCATCGGAGGCTTCCCAGTGTTCGCAGCGTGGCGTGGGTGGCCCCGGGAGGCCCGGGCGAGCGAGTGGACCCGGGCGCTCTGGCAGATTGAGCAGATGGCATCCTTCTGTGCGCGCTCCGGGGATGCCGCCCGCATCACCACGACCGGCGCCATGCTGGAGGACAACCTCGCGCAGGGGCGGCTGTCCGCGGTGCTGGGCGTGGAAGGGGGGCACGCCATCGAAGGCCAGGTGGCGCGCCTGTCGGAGCTTCACCAGCGTGGGGTGCGCTTCATGGGCCTCACCCACCTGTCCAACAACGACCTGGGCGGCTCTTCCTTTCCGATGATGGGCAACCGGGGCCTCACATCGCTGGGCCGGGATGTCATGGAGGAGATGGCCCGGCTGGGCATGAGCGTGGATGTGGCGCATGCCTCGGAGTCCACCCTCAAGGACCTCTTCACCCACCCTTCGGTCCGGTTCTTCTGCTCGCACACGGGCGTTCGCGCGGCGGGCGGCGGCTGGCGCAACCTCTCCGACGAATCCCTGCGCTTCATCGCAGACCGGGGCGGGGTGGTGGGCATCATCTTCGCCCCCGTCTATCTGGGCGGGGACACCGTGGATGACGTGGTTCGGCACATCGAGCACGCCGTGGATGTCATGGGGG
>NZ_VHLB01000205.1:0-844 GCF_006547365.1 Myxococcus sp. AB056
TAAGACTTCGCGCGATTTCCCCGGGCTTCTGGTAGCGTGGACCGGCGCCGGGGAGGGAGTCGCATGCGCGTGGCCGCAGTCCTGCTGTCCTACAGAGTCTCGAGGAAGTCGCCATGAGGGACAACGGCCCCCCAGCCGTGCTGTCCCCTGGGGACTCGGTGATGGGCTACACGGTGGTGAGGCAGCTGGACCGAGGTGGCTTCGGCACCGTGTACCTCGCGACGAACGGCGGGCAGCCCTGCGCGCTGAAGCTCGTGGAGCGGCAGCGCGTGGAGGGGCGGGTGGAGAAGGAAGTCTCCATCCTCTTGCGCTTGACGCACCCGAACGTGGTGGGCATTCGCGGCTTCACCTACTGGCAGGCCGAGGAGCGCGACTTTGCCCTCATCGCCATGGAGTACGTGGAGGGGCGGAAGCTCAGCGCGTGGGTGAAGGATGAGAACCCCTGTGCCCGGCGAATTGCGAAGGTGACGCTCGACATGGCGCGGGCGCTGGAGGCCTCGCACGAGGCGGGAGTGGTGCACCGGGACGTGAAGGACGCCAACGTCATGGTGCGCGACGCGGACGGCCTGGCGGTGCTGGTGGACTACGGGATTGGGGACTACAGGGGCGCGCCCGGCGTCACCCAGTCCATGCTGCCGCCGGGGACGATGGAGTACCGGCCACCCGAGGCCTGGCTCTTCTGGAAGCAGCACATGGACCAACAGTCGGGCGCCCGCTACGTGTCCGTTCCCTCGGACGACATGTGGGCCTTGGGCACTGTCCTCTACCGCCTCCTCACGGCGAGGTTGCCCTTCGACGCGGGGACGGACGCGGAGTACGTCCAGAGTGTCATTGGCAAGTCGCC
>NZ_VHLB01000206.1:0-792 GCF_006547365.1 Myxococcus sp. AB056
GGCCAGAGGTGCGGGTGGGGTTGTGCGTTGAGCGCTCGCTGGAGCTGGTGGTGAGCGTGCTGGGCATCCTGAAGGCGGGAGGCGTTTACGTGCCGTTGGATGCCAGCTATCCGCTGGAGCGCCTGGCATGGATGAAGCAGGAAGCAGGCGTCACGCTGCTGGTGGGGCAGCAGAAGCTGCTCGAGTCCATGGGGCTCGATGACACCGAGTCCAGGGTGTGCGTGGACACGGAGTGGGACACGCAGATTGCCCACCATCCCGTGAGCATTTCGAGCGCCAACGTGGGCGGTGGAAACCTGGCGTACGTGATGTTCACGTCGGGAAGTACCGGTAATCCGAAGGGTGTGGGCGTGCCGCACCGCGCGGTGTCTCGATTGGTGCTGGGAACGGACTTCGCGCACTTCGGGCCCGAGGAAGTGTGGCTGCAACTGGCACCGATTTCCTTCGACGCATCGACGCTGGAGGTATGGGGCGCACTGCTGCACGGCGCGAAGTTGGTGGTGTACCCGGCTGGGACACCGTCGCTGGAGGAGTTGGGCCGGAAGCTGGAGTCGTCAGGCGTGACGTCACTGTGGCTGACAGCGGCGCTCTTCGAGCAAATGCAGGCGCGGCAGCCGCAGGCCTTGGCCAAGGTGAAGCAGGTGCTCGCTGGAGGAGACATTCTGCCGGTGTCCCGCGTGAAGGAGCGGCTGGCCGCAGGCGGTGTGCTCGTCAATGGGTATGGCCCGACGGAGAATACGACGTTCTCCAGCACGTACCGGATGGAGAGGCCGGAGGAAGTAGGTGCCTCGG
>NZ_VHLB01000207.1:0-758 GCF_006547365.1 Myxococcus sp. AB056
GATGCGGCTGTAGACGGCTGAGGCCATCCCCACGCGCTCCGCGACTTGGACCTGCGTCAGACTCATCTGCTCCCGAGCGAGACGGGCAATGGCACCCAGGTGCGCTGCAAGCTGTTCGTTCATAGGTTCAAGTGAGTATACCTGAATTGCCAGTTGTCAAGGGAGTGCCATCCATCAGCGCACGTCCGGCAGGAGTTGAATGAGGGCGAGCGCCTGGTGCGCATCCAACTGGCGCACACGGCGGAGCAGGGCCTCCTTGGCGGCGGTGACGACGTCCGGTGGCAGTGAGGCGGGGTAGTCCAGTAACTCGTTGGGGGTGGTGCGGAGCGCGGAGCACAGACGGTACAGCGTCTGGACGCTGGGAAGCATTCGGCCGCGCTCGATTCGGCTGTAGACGATAGGGGAGATGTCGATGAGCAGGGCCACCTCTGTCTGCTTCAGGCCAGCGCGAAGGCGGGCTGCGCGCAGGGGGCCGCCGACGATGCCAGGCAAGGGACGGGAGGGCTCCTTTGGAAGGGCGAAGCCACGGGCGTCAGGGTGGATGTACATTCCCAATCAACTGTACCTGACAGTCTAGTTGGATTTACCTTAAGATAGGCTTGAAACTCTCTGCGGCTGGTGGTTGGGGGGATAAGACTTCGCGCGATTTCCCCGGGCTTCTGGTAGCGTGGACCGGCGCCGGGGAGGGAGTCGCATGCGCGTGGCCGCAGTCCTGCTGTCCTACAGAGTCTCGAGGAAGTCGCCATGAGGGACAACGG
>NZ_VHLB01000208.1:0-670 GCF_006547365.1 Myxococcus sp. AB056
GTGGGGGGACGGGCGGGGAGGGTGATTGGCTTTGCTAGGTGGGCTTCTCCAAGGTCACGGCGGGTCGCTGCCGTGTCGAGCGCTCAACGAGCATCCGTCAAAAGTATTTCGTATTCAACACGCGATTTCGCGCCTGCTTGCTCTCCAGGCGCCAGCCGGGGCGTACCTTGTTTCTGTTTCATTCGGCGTGATTGGAATTGTTTGTCATTGTGCGATGCGGGCACTGGAAACGCGCTGGGCGTGAGGCTTTCGATGCACTGCGGGCCCGGGCAGGCGCCGGAGTGCACTGCGACGCGAGTCGGGGGTGTGCGGTGGGGAGCGAACAGTCCCACACCCCTGGCGGCCGGAGGCGCGAGGTGCAGGCCGGCGCTACAACACCCCCGGTCGTACCGGCGACGCGAAGGACCGGCGCTCGACTCACACAGCGTCATCCTTCAGGGAGGTGACCATGAACCCGGCTTCGGGCTCGTGCGTTGCGTGTGGGGCGCGTTTCCTGGGAGGCGTACTGGCGTGTCCGCGGAGCGCGGCGGGGGTACCCCGGGACGCGCCGGTCCGCCGATGGGCGCCAGGGTTGTGCCACCCGCCGCTGGTGGGACGCGTCGCGGTGCTGAAGCGGCTGATGGGGCTGGCGGAGGATGTGCGGCGCGGGTTGGGACGGGCGGTGTGGTTG
>NZ_VHLB01000209.1:0-645 GCF_006547365.1 Myxococcus sp. AB056
GGGGTGCGGGGGGGAGTGGGTGTTAGTCACCACTCGCACACATTTTCGGGTTTGGACTAGGGTGCTGCGCCCCGGAGTCGGCGGAGCAGAAGGCCATCAAGGGCAATATGTCGAAGAAGCGCGTCCACGAAATCGCCAAGGAACTCAAGAGCCACGGGATTGAGCTCGACAACAAGGAGGTCGTCACCGAGCTGTCGAGCCTCGGTTACGACGTCAAGAGCCACTCGTCGTCTCTCGATGACGACCAGGCGACCGCTGCCGTCCAGAAGATTCTGGACAAGCGCAAGCCGAAGCAGGCCACGCCGCCCGTGACGGCGAAGGGCTTCGTCGTGCGCCGCAAGGTGGGTCCGCCCGCCGGTGCGACCGCGGACAGCGGGGCCGAGGCTTCACAGGCCGCCGAGCCTGCCTATGAGCAGCCGCCGTCGGCGCCCGAGCCCGCCACGTTCGCCGCCGAGGAGCCGGTGCAGGCGCCTCCGCCCGTCGAGGCGCCCCGCGCGCCCGCCGAGCCGCCGAGCGCCCCGGAGCCCCAGCGCGTCGAGGCCCCGGTCGCCGCCGCGGCGGAGCCGTCGGCTCCGGCTGCTGTCACGTCTACGCCCCCCGCGCAGGTCGCCGAGGCCCCGAAGGCCCCTGCCACCGCCGAGGTGG